>NZ_QGNK01000040.1:0-8472 GCF_003336925.1 Rhodococcus sp. Eu-32
CCGGCAAGGTGTGCGACGACCCGATCGCCGATCGCATGCTCCAGCGCATCGCCGCCGACGAGAACCTGCACATGATGTTCTACCGCAACATCAGCGCCGCAGCCCTCGACATCGCACCCGACCAGACGTTCGACGCGGTGTGCGACATCGTCATGAACTTTCAGATGCCGGGCGCCGGAATGCCGAACTTTCGCCGCAACGGTGTCCTGATGGCCAAGCACGGCATCTACGACCTGCGTCAGCACCTCGAAGAGGTCGTCTGGCCGGTCCTGCGCAAGTGGAAGATCTTCGAGCGCGAGGATTTCACCGGCCGCGGCGAGACCCGTCGGGAAGAACTCGCCGCGTTCCTCGAAGACCTGGAGAGGCAGGCCACCAAGTTCGAGGAGATGCGCGACCGTTCGCTCGCCCGTGACGCCGCGAAGGCGGAGCGACAAGCGTCCTGAATCATGCGAAGGAGGGGCCGCTCCGCCAGTCGGGGCGGCCCCCTCTTGTACCGACTGCGACGAAAGATGTGTTCGTGACGACTGCGGAAAAGATCGAGGCTCTACGGGAACGTTCGGCTCGCGCGCGCGAGCCCGGAAGCGAACGCGCGCGCGCCAAACGCGCAGCCGCCGGGTTGCCGACTCCGCGTGATCGGATCGATGCGTTGCTCGACCCGGGTAGCTTCGTCGAATACGGCGCGTTGATGCGGGCGCCGGGCGGCGCGGACAATCCGTACGGCGACGGTGTGGTGACCGGGCGGGGAACGGTCGACGGCAGGCCCGTGGTGGTGTACTCGCACGACAACACCGTGTTCGGTGGCTCTCTCGGAGAAATGTTCGGCCGCAAGGTCGTTGCCATGATGGAGCTCGCCGCGAAGACCGCATGCCCCATCGTCGGCATCAACGATTCCGGCGGTGCCCGCATTCAGGACGCGGTGACGTCGCTGGCGTTCTACTCCGAAATCGGTAGGCGCCAGAGGTTGTTGTCCGGTCTGGTTCCGCAGATATCGATCATGCTGGGAAAGTGTGCGGGCGGGGCGGCCTACTCGCCGGCATGTACGGACTTCATCGTTGCGGTGCAGGACCAGGCGTACATGTTCGTCACGGGGCCCGACGTGTTGAAAGCGGTGACCGGCGAGACGATTTCGGCCGAGGATCTCGGCGGCGCGACGAAACAGGCGAGCTATGGCACCGTGCATCACGTCGCCGACTCCGAGGCCGACGCATTCACCTGGGTCAAGACACTTCTCGGCTACCTGCCGAGTAGCTGCCACGAATCGGCTCCCCTGGTCAACCCGGGTTTGGAACCTCACCTGACCGACACCGATCTGGGTCTCGACTCGTTTCTTCCCGACTCGGACAACACCGCCTACGACATGCACGACATCATCACCAAGGTGTTCGACGACGGCGAGTTCCACGAAATCGGAAGTATGTACGCTCCCAACGTCATCACGGCGTTCACGAGGGCGGACGGCCGGACCGTCGGGGTGGTGGCCAATCAGCCGACGCATCTCAGTGGGGCACTCGACATCGCGAGTTCCGAGAAGGCGGCGCGGTTCATCTACATCTGCGACGCGTTCGCGATCCCGGTCGTCTTCCTCGTCGATATCCCGGGCTATCTGCCGGGACTCGAGCAGGAACGAGCCGGGGTCATCTATCGCGGCGCGAAACTCCTTGCGGCAGTAATCGAATCGACTGTTCCGAAGGTGACCGTCGTGATTCGCAAAGCATACGGCGGCGGGTATGCCGTCATGGGGTCCAAGAACCTCGGTGCCGACCTGAACTTCGCGTGGCCGACGGCTCGAATCGCGGTGATGGGCGCCGAGGGTGCCGTCGGGCTGCTGAAGCGACGGGAGATCGAGGCGGCAGGCGAGGACGGGCCGAAGGTGCGGCAGAAGTTCATCGACTTCTACAACGAGTTCGTGGCCACCCCGTACACCGCGGCGGAACGTGGATACGTCGACGCGGTGATCGAGCCGTCGGCGACTCGTCTCGAGATCCGGAAGGCGCTGAAGTTGTTGGCGGACAAGACTCCCGAGCCGCTACCTCCGCGTCGCCGGTCGCTGCTGCGTCCGGTGTGACAGGAACCTGTGTGACGCGCACGTCTGCCCACCGGTTCAGCGTGTCGCGCGGTAGCGGTGAACCGGTCGTCCGGCTCGGCCGTATTCGAGCCGGACGCTGAGCACTCCTGTCGACGCATAGTGTTCGAGATATCGCCTGGCGCTGACGCGTGAAAGTCCGGCCAGCTCGGCGCATTCGCCTGCCGAGACTTCACCGCCTTCGTCGACCGCCGCCAGGACGAGTTGCCCGGTACCCGCACTGAGTCCCTTGGGGAGCGAGGCGGGTGCGGTTGCGGGGGCACCGAACAGCGAGTCGATGACGGACTGGTCCACCCCACCTGGATCGGCCAGGGCCAGCGCGCGACGTCGAAAACCGCTCAGCTTGTCCGCCAGCTGCGGATACTCGAAGGGTTTGACCAGGTAGTCGGTGACCCCGCCGTGCAGGGCTCGGCTGACGGTGTCGAGCTCTCGTGCGGCGGTGATGACGATGACGGCGGTAGCGTTGCCTTCCCCGCGCAATTGCTGCAGGGCATCGAGCCCGGACCTGTCGGGAAGGTAGACGTCCAACAGCACGAGGTCGGGGGCGAGCTCGTGAACAGCGGATACCGCGTCGGCGGCCGTATGGGCGACGCCGACGGTCTCGAAGCCGGCGGTGGAATCGACGAACCGTCGGTGAATCTCTGCGACCATGAAGTCGTCGTCGACGACCAGCACGCGGTACTTCCGGTCAGTCACGACGATCGACTCTATCGGGTGGCAGCGACGAGGTCGGGATTCTCACCGTGAACAGGGCGCCACCGGTCGAATCGGAATCGGCGACGCGCGCGGAACCCCCGTACTGCGAGCTGACGATTCGGACGAGTGCGAGCCCGATCCCGCGCCCACCGGGCGCATCGGGTTTGGTGGTCACCCCGCGTGAGAACACCTCGGTGCGCATCTCGGCCGGCACACCGGGCCCGGAATCGGCGACCTGTATTTCGATGTCCTCGGAATCGTCGATGCTGACGACGATGCGCGCGTCGTCGGTACCGGCGGAGGCGTCGACTGCGTTGTCGACGAGGTTGCCGAGCACGGTGATGACGTCGGTCGCCAGAATCGGATCCAGTGCAGCGAGATGCGAGCCTTCCTCGAGCTCCAACGACACCCCGGCTTCGGCCGCCAGCGAGGTCTTGGCGATCAGCAGGGCCGCCACTGCGGGATCGGAGATGGCTTGTGTGACAGACGCATTGATCTCGGCACGCCGGCGGGTCAACGCGCCGACGAAGTCCGTCACCGCGGCGTGGTCGCCGAGTTGGTTCAGCCCGGAGATCGTGTGCAGTTGGTTCGCGAACTCGTGCGTCTGCGCGCGAAGAGTGTCGGTCACGGATCGATGGGAGCTGAGTTGGCTTTGCATCCTTGCCAATTCGGTACTGTCGCGCATTGTGGTAATCGTTCCGATCCGACGTCCCTTGCTCGAGGCCGCTCGGCGACTGAGAACCAGAACTCTGGAGGCGGTGGTCAGCACCGAGTCCCCACTCCCGTCGGGATTCTTCAGGTAGTCGCGAATCGTCGGTTCCAGGGCGAGATCGTCGACGGTGCGTCCGATTGCGTCGTCGATCCCGAGAAGTTCGGCGCCGGAGTCGTTCAACACCGTCACGACTCCGTCGGGATTCACGGCGATCACTCCCTCTCCGATACTGTGCAGCAACGCTTCTCGATGGTCGGCGAGATGCGCGATCTCTTCGATCTCCAGTCCCCGGGTGTGGGTCTTGACGCGTCGGGACAGCAGAATCGACCCGACCAGGCCGAGGCAGGCGCCGATGCCGAGGTAGAGAAGAAGCGGTGGCCCGGCTGCGACGAGCAGTTCCCATGTCGACGGGTAGGCCGTGCTGACCGCCACGACCCCTCGGACCTCGCCCGACGGCGACAGAACGGGAACGTGGCCGCTGATGGATCTACGGCCGTCGACCACAGCATCCCCGCTCCAGGCTCGGCCCTCCGGCGCGAGACTGTTTCCGAGTTCCGCGGGCCTGCCCGTCCGATCGGGAATGGACGACGCGACGATCACGCCGGATGCGCCGACGACGTCGGCGATGCCTGCGCCCGACAGGTCGACCGCGCGCCCGACCTCGGGGGCGAGTACGCGGTCGGCCTCGGGTGCATTCGACTGTGCCCGCACGACGGGCGTCGACGCCAGGTTCTCCGCGACGGCGATCATCCTGGCGCTCTGACCGGCGCGGAATTCCGAGCTCGATTGGTGAATCGAGACGCCTGCGACGGCGACGAGCACCACCGCGACCACCACCAGTTGCAGCAGAAGGACCTGGCTGGCCAGGCTGCGGGGGCGTCGTCTCATACCGTCACCGAACCCTCGGGTCACACGGACGCGATCACGTACACGACGCCGGACAGAGCGAATCCGACGATCGAGATCAACGTCTTGATGACACTCCAGGTCTTGAAGGTCGTCGGAACGTCCATGCCGAGCAACTTACCGATGAGCCAGAAACTCGCGTCGTTGACATGCGGGAAGATCGACGAACCGGCCGCGAGCGTCAGGATCATCGCGACGGTCTGCACCGGGTTCAACCCCGCAGCCATGATCGACGCGCCCAGCAGACCTGCCGACGTCGTGATCGCCACGGTGGCCGTTCCGAGCGCGATGCGCAGGATGGCAGCGATGATGAAGGTCGACACGATCAACGGGAGACCGAGATCGCGCAATGTCTCGGCCAAGGCGTCGCCGATGCCGCTTGCCAGCAGTACCGCACCGAACATGCCACCCGCGCCGGTGATCAGTACGACGGGTGCGATGGGCTTCAGCGCATTGTCGAGCAGATCCTCGACGTAGTCGGCTGTGCGGCCTCGGCGAAGCGCGAGTACGTACGTCGACACCAGAACGGTGATGAGGAGCGCGACGGGTGTGGATCCGATGACCTGGGGAACGGTGACCCAGGGAGACTCGGCGTCCAACGTCCCGGTGCGTGCTGCCGTCGTGACGGCCGTGTTGGCGAAGATCAACACCAGCGGAAGCATGAGCAACGCGATGATGGTGCTCGGCTTCGGTGGGTCCTCGACGGTCTCGACCCGCGGTCCCCCACTCAACAGGTCCGGTACCGGAAGGTCGATGCGTTTACCGATGAACGTGCCGTAGAGGTATCCCGCGATGTACCACGTGGGAACCGCCACGACGATACCGATGAGGATCGTCAGGCCGACGTCGCCACCGAGCAGGACGGTCGATGCCACCGCGCCCGGATGCGGGGGAAGGAAGACGTGCATCGTGGACAACGCTGCCGCTGCGGGCAATACGTACAGCAGCACACTCCCACCCAGTCGACGCGCGACGCTGAAGATGATGGGGAGCATCACCATGAACGCTGCATCGAAGAAGATCGGGAAGCCGAACAGCAGTGACGCGACGCCGAGCGCGAACGGAGCACGTTTGTCGCCGAATCTGCGAATCAGGGCGTCGGACAGTGCTTGGGCGCCAC
The DNA here is from genome assembly GCF_003336925.1 of Rhodococcus sp. Eu-32. Lineage (NCBI taxonomy): Bacteria > Bacillati > Actinomycetota > Actinomycetes > Mycobacteriales > Nocardiaceae > Rhodococcus > Rhodococcus sp. Eu-32. Next base: position 5,518 of record NZ_QGNK01000040.1, read on the forward strand.
CGCTGATCTCCGCCAGACGCCCGAACATGGCTCCGAGTCCCACCAGCAGCGCCACCTCGCCGAGGGTGGCGCCGAAGCCGTCGATCAGTACGTCCTGGATCTCCGAGATGGGGATTCTTGTCGCGAAAGCTGTTGCTATCGAGACGATCACGAGTGCAAGGAGCGGGTGCACCTTGAACTTGATGATCATCACCAGCAGCAGTGCGATCGCCACGAGTGCGATCGAGAGCAGGGCCGGTGTGGAGAGGGTCTGGACCCAGTCGTCCACGAGAAGTCCTTCCGTGATTCTTTTCTAACGAGATATATGGAGATCTTCGAGCGTGCGTCGCATTCGAAGATCCTCTGCCGCAAGGAATTCGGAGAATTCCTCACCCGGCAGGAAGGAATCGGCCCAGCGATGCCGAGCCAGGGCGTCGTGCCATTCGTCGGACTCACGCATCGTGCGTAGCACGTCGACGATGTCGTTTCTGGTCACAGCGGAAATGTCTGGGGGTGCGATGAATCCGCGCCAGTTCGTGAACTCCAGATCGATTCCGGAGTCGCGGAGCGTCGGGGCATCCTCGGTCGGATTCGACACCGCCAGTATCCGCAGCGATCCCGCGTCGACCTGATCGATGTACTCACCTGCGCCCGCGATTCCCACGTCGACGCTGCCGTCGATGATCGCGGTGAGCAGGTCGCCCGCTCCGTCGAAGGTGACGATGTCGAGCGTGTTCGGATCGATCCCGATCGTCCGGGCGAGTTCGACTGCGAAGACGTGGTCCGGTCCACCGACGGCCGAACCCGCACCGACGGTGAAGGCACGGGGATTCGCACGCCAGGCTTCTGCGAGCGACGTTGCCGAACCGAGAGGGGAAGCCTCTCCGACCACGAGAGCCTCGGGCTCGTCGACGAGTCGCGCGAGTGCCGTGGCGTCGGACAGTTTCCACGGTGAGTTGTCCACCTGCGCGGCGCCGACGACGCCCACACCGACCATCGCGATCAAGTTCTCGTTGCCCGACTCGCGCATCAGCCGCGCGAGCGCGACCGATCCGCCACCGCCGACGACGTTGAACTTCTCGATCGACCCCGTGAGGTCACGGTTCTCGAGAATGCGAGACGCGGTCCGAGCGGTGACGTCGTAACCGCCGCCCGGTGTATTCGGGATGAGCATCCGTAGTCCGGAGAGGTCCGGTTCCGACGACAGCATCGAGCAACCGACCGACAACGCCAGCGGGAGGGCCGCCAGGGTCGTCAGTGCGCGTCGTCGCGTCATCTGGTTCGGGGTGTTCATCGACGTTCATCTTGCCGACGGTCGTGACCGTCGTCACGTATACGAAACCATTGGACGTATTGGTCTTTGTGGTCGCTCGGCGCCGACCCTGGCGTGTATCGGCTCACCTAGAGTGTGGTGTGCAGCAATTCTGGGACCGCATTTCCGCGGTGAGTCCTGACCCGCCCGCGTGGATCGTTCAGGTGACAGCGGTGACGGCGCTACTGATAGTCCTGATTCCGCAGACCTGGCGGATCGCGCGCAACGTCGTGACGATCGCTCACGAGGGCGCGCATCTGTTCGTCGCGTTGATCACCGGCAGACAGTTGATGGGCCTTCGTCTGCATTCCGACACGTCCGGAGTTGCGATCTCGAAGGGAAAGCCGACCGGGCTCGGCGTCGTCGCCATGACGTTCGCCGGCTACGTCGGGCCGTCGTTGCTGGGGCTCGGCGCCGCTCTCGTACTGGGCACGCAGCATGCCGTGGCGGTGCTGTGGATCGGCGTGATCTCGATTGCGTTGATGGTGACCATGATTCGCAATTTCTATGGATTGCTGTCGTTGGTCACGGTCGGCGCGCTGCTGTTCGCCGTGTCCTGGTGGGGAACGGGCGAACAGCAGGTCGCGGCCGCGTACTTCATCACGTTCTTCCTGCTGATCGCGGGACCGAGGCCCGTCCTCGAGCTGCAGCGGTCGCGCAGCGCGGGACGGGCCAGGGATTCCGACGCGGATCAGTTGGCCCGGCTGACGTTCCTGCCCGGAATCGTCTGGGTGGGCCTGTTCCTGCTGGTTACCGTCGGCTCTCTTGCAGTGGGAGCGTGGCGGATTCTGGTTCCGGTGCAGTGACTTCGGGGGCGGCGACGGGGTCGTTGCCGGTGAAGTAGAACATCGCTCGCCGGGCGTCGACTTGTTGCTCGGTGATGGCGAGCTGGCCGCGGCCTTTGGAGAAGAATGCGGTGAGCCAGGAGATGACGGTGGTCAGGCGGCTGCGGAAGCCGACGATGTAGAGCAGGTGGACCAGCAGCCACATCACCCACGCGATGAACCCGGTGATCTTGATCGGTCCGACCTGCGCGACCGCGGAGAACCGTGACACCGTCGCCATCGAGCCCTTGTCGAAGTACTTGAACGGCTTGCGCTCGGGAACGTCCTTGCCTGCACGCACGGCTTCGACACCGTCTTCGATGACCTGGGCTGCGTAGCGTCCGCCCTGGATGGCGACCTGGGCGACGCCGGGGAGCTTGTCCAGGCTCATCATGTCGCCGACGACGAACACGTCGGAGTGTCCGGGCAGGGTGAGGTCCTTGTTCACCAGGACGCGGCCCGCGCGGTCGATCTCGGCGCCGGACTGCTCGGCGAGGGTCTTACCGAGGGGGCTGGCGGCGACACCGGCCGACCAGACCTTCGTCTTCGCCGAGATGCGTCGCACGGTGCCGTCGCTGTCCTTGACGGTGAGGCCGTGGGCGTCGAGGTCGGTGACCATGGCGCCGAGTTGGATGTCGACGCCCATCTTCTCGAGCCGCTTGGCCGCGGACTGGCCGAGGGAGTCGGCGAACGGAGGCAGGACTTTCGGGGCGGCGTCGAGGAGGATGACCTTCGCGCTGCGGGAGTCGATGTGGCGGAAGGTGCCGTCGAGAGTCTTGTTCGCGAGTTCGGCGATCTGTCCTGCCATTTCGACGCCGGTGGGGCCTGCGCCGACGACGA
>NZ_QGNK01000041.1:0-7089 GCF_003336925.1 Rhodococcus sp. Eu-32
CGCACCCTGGACCGACCTCACCGTCACTGCTCTGACCCGACTCGCCGCGTTGCCGGCACCGACCTGACCGACCGAACCCCGCCCCGACAACTCCGAAAGACCAACCGGACCTGTGGAACCGGCCCCCACCGAGCGACATCGGTCAAACCACCATGCTCGGCCACCGAGACCAGGCCTGCAAACATCAGTTCGAGAGTGCTCAGGCCGACACATCACCCGGGCGAAAGATCGAGGCTAATGGCTGTTAGTAAGTCTCATTGTGAGGGCTGTCAGGGTATCTAAGTAAGAAATCGACCATATGGCGATATGAACTACCGGTCTCTTGGTCACTTGGCGGAATTCTCGAGGCGGTGGCGGTTTTCGCGTCGAATCGCTTGCGGGCCGCGATGAAGCTGCGGTTTCCTAACACTCATTAGTTACGCACGAAGCAACGACTGTCGTCGCAACGAAGGAGAACTCATGAAGGTAGGCGTCATGGTGACGAGCTACAACCAGCGCGATTGGGATCGGATGCTGGCCGGCGACAACAACAGGCCACCGGTCAAGCCCGACGTACCGATCGTCGAGAACAGTCTCGCCTTGGGCGAGATGGTCGAGCCCCTCGGCTACGACTCACTCTGGTGCGCAGAGCATTACGGGTCTGCTTACTCCATGCAGTCGAACCCATTGCAGTGGCTCACGTATTGGGCCGGTCGCACCGAACGCGTCGATCTCGGCACCGCCGTGATCGTCGCGCCGTGGTGGCAGCCGGTCAAGTTGGCGCACGAGATCGCCATGCTCGATATTCTGCTGAACGGGCGTCGCCTACACCTCGGAATCGGCCGTGGCGTGGCAGCGCACGAATATGCTGGATTCGGTATCCCGCGTGAAGAGTCACGTGAGCGGTTCCGAGAGCTGATCGAAATTCTCCGTCTTGCCGATGCACAGGAGTCGTTCTCGTACGACGGGGACATCTACAAGATCCCTGAGACCCAGATTCGACCCCAGGCTCGCAATCGAGGTCGGCTGATGGAAACCGCCAAGGCGGCATTCATTACGCCCGCTTCGATGGACATGGCCGCCGATCTCGGACTCGGTCAGCCTTTAGTCGCAGCTGAGGCCGAAGAGCAGATGATCTCGCAGGTCGCCAAATTCAATGCCATTCGCGCTGCGAAGGGGTTGGAACCGAACCAGCCGACGACAATGCTCTACCTTCATTGTTCGACCGACAAGGCCGAACTGGAGCAGGGCTGGCGCTACGTCGCTCAGCAGACCTGGGCTGCTCGAAATCACTACGCCATGTGGAAATCAGAATCGTTCGCCAACGCAAAGGGATACGAGGAGTACGCCGCTCGTTTCGAACAGGGATCGGACGTCGACGAGAACAAGGGCACGCATCGGGTGAAGGCCACCGGACTCGTCGGAACTCCGGAACAGCTCTACGACCAGATCGAACGGCTGCAGAAGAACATCAGTCTGGAGTATCTCATCGTCCATCCTGCGCACGGAGCTAAGCCTGCGCCCGAAGCGCAGGCCAGCTTGAAACTCTTTGCGCAAGAAGTCCTTCCAGCGGTACACGCATTGCCCACTCCGCTGCACGACCACAACCTGGGTCGACCCGAGGATCTCGACGTCGTGACAAGCATGGGCGGGGCGATCGGTTAGCGGGACACGTCGATGGGTACGACGAAGACGACGGGTTCCCGAGCGTTGGCGCTCGGAGGCGGCGGCGTCAGCGGAATCGCCTGGGAAACAGGTGTTCTCGTCGGTCTTGCCGAAACCGGCGTGCTCGACTTGACGACGGTCGATCTGTTCGTCGGAACGTCCGCGGGCGCGACGGTGGCAGCGCAGATCACCTCCGGGGCGGACATGACCACGTTGCTGGCCGTTCAATTGGACAGCGAATCGGTCATCGAACCGAAACCGCACGTCGAGATCAAGACAGTCCTCGGTGAAATAGACCGACTTCTGAATTCCACCCCGGATCCCGCAGAGGGACGTCGGCTCGTCGGAGCATTCGCATTAAACTCGGATGTTCCATCCACCGAGCAGCGACTGGCGGTGATCTGGAACCGATTACCGGTGCACAGCTGGCCTGAGGCGAACCTCGTTATCACTGCTGTGGACGCGGAGTCCGGTGCCCTCGTCGAGCTGACCGAGGACAGCGGCCTGTCTCTGGTCGAGGCGGTCGCGGCCAGTTGCGCAATACCTGGGGTGTGGCCGCCGGTCAACTGGGAGGGGCGCTATCTCGTCGACGGCGGTATGCGGACGGTTGCGAACGAGGACTTGGCGGCGGGGTACGCCCGAGTGATCGTTCTGCAACCGTTCGACCAGGGGCCGCGCCCGTCGGATTCCGCGTCGGCCGATCCGTCGTCGATGTTCGTGATTCGACCGGACGCGGCGTACCGCGAGGCGGCCCCGAATGCGCTGGATCCGGCAGCCCGGCCTGTCTGCGCGATGCTCGGACGCGAGCATGCTCATCGGTTGGCCGGCGATATCAAACGGTTCTGGTCTCCGTAGCTGTGCGCGTTCACGAAATCCATGCTGTCTCCGTCACAAGAAAGGTGGTGCGATGCACTTCGTTCTGATCGCCGAACATCCCGGCCGGACACGTCCGATCACATTTTCGAAAGCTCATGGTGCATCGGTCTGCTATGTGCCATTGGCTGCCGGCACTTTATCCGATGCTGCGGGAATGTCGGCGGACATCGACGGTAAGGCGCCACTGCTCAGAATTCGACTCACGGACGCGCGGCCCATTCCGAATGCGTCGGAGATGGTTCTACCACCGAGGGCGTCCTCGATCGTCAGTCTCATCCATGATGCGAGCTTGCTCGAGATCGCGGATGGCGCCGTCATCACGACGGAGGACGATGACTGCCATCGAACGCTCATCGATTCCGCAGCAACGATGTTGGCGGATTTGGGCTATTCAATCTCGCGCGACTGGCACCCGCACTTCGATCAGGACGCTTCGCAGAAGGGCGAAAGTGCATAATGTTCTCGACTCGATTCACCGAAACGTTCGGCATCACACACCCAATCGTGCAAGGCGGGATGCAGTGGGTCGGTAGAGCGGAGTTGGCGGCAGCAGTGGCCAATGGTGGGGGGCTCGGTTTGATCACTGCACTGACACAGCCAACCCCGGAAGGCCTTGCGGCCGAGATTGCACGCTGTCGTGAGCTGACCGATCGCCCGTTCGGAGTCAATTTGACGATTCTGCCGACGATCGACCCGGTCCCCTACGACGAGTACCGCGACGCCATCGTTGCGTCCGGGGTGACCGTCGTCGAGACGGCAGGATCGAATCCAGCTCCTCACATGCCGTTCTTCAAGGAGCATGGAGTGAAAGTCATCCACAAGTGCACCAGCGTTCGACATGCGGTGAAAGCGGAGAACGTGGGAGTCGATGCGATCAGTATCGATGGATTCGAATGTGCGGGCCATCCAGGTGAGGATGATATTCCGGGACTGGTACTCATTCCCGCAGCCGCGGCGAAGATCAGCATTCCCCTCATAGCGTCGGGAGGTTTCGCAGATGGGCGAGGACTCGCTGCGGCGCTTGCCCTCGGTGCCGACGGCGTCAACATGGGCACGAGGTTCCTGTGCACGCGCGAATCACCGGTCCATCAGCGGGTGAAGGAGCGCGTAGTGGAGGCAACCGAACTCGACACTGAACTGATCTTCCGGACGTTGCGAAACACCTCGCGTGTTGCGAGCAACGCCGTCAGCCGCGAGACAGTCGAAACACTGTCTGCGAAAGGGATATTCGAGGACGTTCGCCATCTCGTGAACGGGAAGCGTGGGCGAGGTGTCTACGAGCTCGGCGATATCGACGCCGGAGTCTGGTCGGTAGGTTTGTCGCAGGGATTGATACACGAAATCCCCTCCGCTACCGAGCTTGTCGGCCGAATCGTCGACGAGGCCGAGGAAGTCATTCGTGCTCAGTTCGAGCGCATCTTTGCACGAGCGGAGTTGCGATGAACTGTCGGTGTAGTTGCTCAGTGCCGAGAACGCTCGGATGAAAGACATCAGCACTGCATCGGTGACAGTCGTCCGACGCGAATCGATCCTGACGATTCGGCTGAACGCTCCTGAGCGTTTGAACGCGGTGACCACCGAGATGCTGCATACATGCGCTGATGCAGTGGAATCGGCGGTTCACGATTCGTCGATACGGGTCGTCGTGCTCACGGGAGCAGGTCGTGCTTTCTGTTCGGGCGCCTATCTCACGAACCCGAGCGATGGGGCACCGAAATGTCCCGACATGTCACTGGTCGATGCCGCGAACAGGTTGACGGCGGCAGTGGTCGGTCTGTCCAAACCTGTCGTCTGTGCGCTCAACGGAGTTGCGGCGGGCCTCGGGGTCTCGATCGCGCTTGCATGTGACATCGTCGTCGCGTGTGAAGACGCGTACTTCTTGATGGCGTTCACCAAGGTCGGCTTGATGCCCGACGGGGGAGCGACCTTGTTGGTCGCTGCATCTCTGGGGCGCGCTCGCGCCCTGCAGTTAGCATTGTTGGCGGAACGGCTGTCGGTCGTTATCGGTGGACGACCTCATGTGACGGTCGGTGTACGACCTGATGTGTCGGTGTCCGGCAGGTTCATGATGCCGGTGGTTCGGTGGGTGTGACAAGTGCTTGTCGGTCTTTGAGTCGGTAGCTGGGTCCGTTGATGGTCAGGACGTCGCAGTGATGCAGGAGGCGGTCGAGGATGGCGGTGGCGAGGACGTCGTCACCGAGGACGGTTCCCCACTCGGTGAAATGCTTGTTGCTTGTGATGATCGTGGAGCCTTTTTCGTATCTGCGGCTGATCAGCTGGAAGAACATGTTGGCTTCGTCGCGATCGAGGGCGAGGTATCCGACTTCGTCGATGACGAGCAGTGACGGTCGCATGAGGTTGGCGAGTTGGCGCGGTAGCCGGTTGGCGGCGTCAGCGGCTTTGAGTTTGCGAACGAGGTCGTCGAGGGTGGTGAAGTAGATCGACTTCCCGGCTTGGCAGGCAGCAACAGCAAGGCCGATCGCGATGTGCGTCTTGCCTACTCCGGGTGGTCCAAGTATCGCGATATTGCCTGCGCCGCTGAGGAATTCGAGCGTTGCCAGGTCTCGGATTCGGCGTGGTTCCAGTCCAGGTTGGAAGGTGTAGTCGAAGTCGTCGAGGGTTTTGTGATGCGGTAGCCCGGAGAGTTTGAGGGCGTTTCGGAATCGTTTGGATTCGCGAACGGCGACTTCTTCGGCGAGGAGGTGGTCGACGAAGTCGAGATAGCCCATGTGTGCGGAGTCGGCGCGGGCTGCGGATTCGGTGACCGATTCGGCTGTGTGACCGAGCCCGAGTCGGAGGGCGTTGTCGATGATGCGTTGGGTCGTCAGAGAACTCATCGTTGGTGTCCGTTCATGAAAGCAATTGAAGAATAATGGTTGTGGTTATACGGCGTAGGCGGACAGTGGCCGGTGTTCGACGTGGATGTGCCCGACGAGGGAGATGACTTTCGCTGTCAACGGATCGGAGTCGTCGATGTCGGCAGTTGGGCCTGCCGGGTCAGTGTGGTGGTCATGTCGTCCGTCGGTGGTGGCTCGGGTGTGCCCGTCGGGCAACGATGCCCAGTGGGCTTGATCGACGACCCAGGCGCCGCGTACCTGCGAGCGTGGATGCACGGCCAGGACGGTGCCGCCGTCGCGGTCGAGGGTGGCGATCGCGATGTTGTCGGCACCTGCGCGTACCTGTACTCGTTGACCTGCTCGAACACGGTCCGCGGGGACCGAGTAGAGCGACGCTTCGAACGAGACCAGTGAGTCGTTGCCGTCACGCCGGAGATGGGCTTCGGCGACCAGGTACGGCGCAGCCGGAACCGGACGCAACGCGGCGTGGTCGACATCGGCTCGGACGCCGATGACCTCGCGGTGGGTGCGGTGGACCTGTGCTCGGCGGACAGGAACCCAGTCCATGAAGGTGCGATCGGTGTCGGTGAGGTCGGTGAACGTGCGGCCGGCGAGGACGTGATCGCGGACGATTTTCACTTGCCGTTCCACGCGGCCTTTGCCGGTGGGGCGGTAGGCGGCGAGGACGTCGATGTCGAAGCCGTAGTGCCCGGAGAATGCTACTGCTGCCGGGTGCAGCGGTACGGCATGTCCGGGCCGGACATGTTTGCGGACAATGGTTTTGGTGCGATCGTAGACGATGGATCCGGGGACGCCGCCGAAGTGTGCGAAGGCTCGGATGTGGCTGCCCCAGAACGCGGCTGCGTCCATCGAGTGGGTGTAGCAGCAGAAGGGGTCACGTGAGTAGGACAGGACCATGTGGAAGGAGTAGACCTTGCGGCCTGTGCCGAAGAGGTCACCTTCGTCTCCCCAGTCCACTTGCGCTTGGGCGCCGGGGATCGTTTCGAAGCGGCGGTGGAGGTTTCCGAGGCCGGAGTCTTCGGCACCGAGTTCGTCTCGGATGATCGGTCTTGCCGTGCTGCAATAGATTTTGACTCGTTGATAGTTGACGGTGACGGATCTTTCGGTGGCGAGGCGTTCGTGGATGACCGAGGCTGCGATGGTGATGTCGGCGCGGAGCATTTCTTCGATCATGGCGGCGATGTCGTCGGTGATGGCACGTTGCTGAGTTCCTGCTCTCGAGGTGCCTCGTGGTGGATGCGTGGGCGCATCGTCGGCGAGGTATCGGCGGACGGTGCGCCAGTCGCAGCCGCATTCACGGGCGATGTCGGCGTAGGTCGCACCGGCCTCGTGCAAGGTTTTGAAACGGCGGATGTTCATCCAAGACTCTCCATCTAGGATCATGGCAAGGGCCACCCTTCGGGTTCGTCAACTGTGGAGGTAGACGATTCGAAGGGTGGCCCTTGTCGTGGGCGAGTTACAGCAGGACTCGCCGAACACCTTGAAGTACCCCAGGTTTTGTTCCTATGCGGTTACGAGGGCCGGGGTGGCTGACTCGCTGGCGTGTGAGATGTCGATCAGGGTGGTCTCGTATTCAGCCGGGGGCATGTAACCGAGCGCTTCGTGCAGACGCTGATGGTTGTACCACCACACGTATTCGAGCGTCGCGAACTCGACGTCGTCGACCGTTCGCCACGGTCCACGCCGGCGGATCAGCTCGGTCTTGTAGCTC
>NZ_QGNK01000042.1:0-5475 GCF_003336925.1 Rhodococcus sp. Eu-32
ACCGGTCGCGTGTGCTTCAGGTGTCCATCGATGCAGCAGCCGACACATCACGGGAAAGACAGCCATCGGCGTCAGCGCGGAAACGAGTCAAACCACTGCATCGACGAACCATTCCAGTATCACTGCGCGGATAGTTGGAACCTGCTCAGACTAAGTGCGCACGGGCGCCGTAGGCGCACCGAAGCGGCCGGACTGGTAGTCCTCGAACGCCTCGATCACCTCGGCCTTGGTGTTCATGACGAACGGGCCTGCCATGGCGACGGGCTCGCGGATCGGCTTGCCGCCGAGCACGAAGACCTCCAACGACTCGCTGCGCGAATCCTGGGTGTCCGACGCCGCGAACTCGATGGAGTCTCCGCGGCCGAACAGCGCCGTCTGACCCATGCGAATCGGACGGCGTTCCGACCCGACGGTGCCGTCGCCCGCGAGGACGTAGACGAGGGCGTTGAAGTCGCGGTTCCACGGCAGCGAGACCTTCGCGCCCGGCGCGACGGTGGCGTGAGCGAGCGCGATGGGGGTGTACGTCGAGCCGGGTCCCTCGTGGCCTGCGACCTCGCCTGCGATCACACGGATCAGAGCGCCGCCGTCGTCGCTGGAGAGCAGGGCGACCTTGTTGCCGGTGATGTCCTGGTAGCGGGGTGCGGCGAGCTTGTTGTCGCGAGGCAGATTCACCCACAGCTGCACGCCGTGGAACAGCCCGCCGGACATCACGAGGTGCTCCGGCGGAGCCTCGATGTGCAGGATTCCGGCACCTGCCGTCATCCACTGTGTGTCGCCGCCGCCGATCAGGCCACCGCCACCGTGCGAGTCCTGGTGCTCCATGATCCCGTCGATCATGTACGTGACGGTCTCGAATCCGCGGTGCGGGTGCCACGGGGTGCCCTTCGGTTCTCCCGGTGCATAGTTGACCTCACCCATCTGGTCCATGTGGATGAACGGGTCGAGTGCGGGAAGGTCGATACCCGCGAACGCGCGGCGAACCGGGAATCCCTCGCCCTCGTATCCGGTCGGTGCCGTCGTGACGGACTTGACCGGCCGCGGTGTCGCGGTGGCGTCGGGAAGCGGGATTCGGGGCAGGGCAAGGATGTTGTCGACTGTCACGGCAGGCATCGTGGACTCCTCTTGTCGGTAGACCGCGCCATTGGTTGACGCTTCAACTACGCTCGGTGTAACAGCCTATCCGGCTCGATATTCCCTCGCCGCAATGGTCTGACGCGCACTGGTCGATCGCACGGACTCGCCGGCGAGGTTCGCCCCGGTCAGCGATTCAGGGTGCCCAGGTCCACGGGAAGCTGAATGCCCGTCACGTGCCGGGCCTCGTCGGAGGCCAGCCACGCGACGGCGGCGGCGATGTCCTCGGGTTGGCTGATCGGATCGGGGAGAGAACCCATGAAGATCGGGCCGAGCGCCGCGCCGTGTTCGCCGAGCAGTTCCATCATGTCGGCGGGCTGCATCCCGGTCTCGACGCCGTGCGGGTGGACCGTGTTGACGCGGATGCCGTACTGACCGAGCTCGTTCGCCATGGAGCGGCACAGCCCCACGATGCCGTGCTTCGACGCGGCATAGTGCGCCAGGAACGGCAGGCCGCGTAGCCCGGCGACCGAACTCGTCAACACGATCGCCCCGCCGGTTCCCTGTTCGAGCAGGATTGGAATCGCGGCCTTCGCGGTGTGGAAGGTACCGGTCAGATTGACGTCGAGAGTTTCCTTCCACTGCTCGGGCGAGATCTTCCACGACATCGCCGCCGAGCAGATACCTGCGTTGGCGACGACGACGTCGAGCCGACCGAGTCGGTCGACGCCGTCCGCCAGTGCTGCGGACAGCGCGTCGAAGTCACGAACATCGGTCTCCGACGCGACGATGCGACGTCCGATCCTCTCGACGGCGTCGACCGTCTCCGCCAAATCGGCGGATGTCGCACCGTCGTACGACGTCGACGCGAACTCGCTGCACGCATCGACCGCGATGATGTCCGCGCCCTCCGATGCCAGTCGCACGGCCTCGGCGCGTCCCTGGCCACGGGCGGCGCCCGTGATGAACGCAACCTTGCTTTGGAACCGCTTGCCGTCGAACTGCTTGCCCTCGAATGTCTCGATTCGACCAGTCATGTCCGGACGCTACAACGGCGAGTGTCCGCCGGATGTCCGATTCGGGGTGGATTCGATCGAAGTTCGGCAGCCCAGTACGGTAAGGGGCGACACCGGGAGGTAAGTAGTAATGGAAAGTATCGGCGCGTTCATCGGAATGGTCGTTGTTGTACTCACGATCGTGCTCGTCGTCTTCGGATGCACGATGCTGTTCATTGCATCGGTGAAGCCGGACATCATGAACTTCGACCTGACGCGCCGCTCGCGCAAGAAGCTGGAGAAGGACCGCTCCTGAGTAGTCTCCTCTGGAGACTTAGGTCATAGCCGGGACCGATCCGGCCGCTCGTGCGGTTGTATGTTTCCGTGGCAGATACCGCGGACGTGCACATCGATGCATGCGGTCCGAGATTGAAGGCGCGGCTGCGAGGTGAGACCGCTCTCGCTCAGTTCGCGCGCTTCGTCTTGGTGGGTGCGTCGAGCAACGTTCTGTACGCCGTCGTGTTCGTCGTCCTTGCTGCTCTCGGATCGTTCGTCGCGAACATCGCAGGAATCGCGGCCAGCACGGTACTCGCGAACGAGCTTCATCGTCGCCACACATTCCACGCCGCCGAGCGAGTCGGGTGGTTCCAGGCGCAGTGGGAAGCGGGGGGCCTCGCCCTCGTCGGTCTCGCTCTCGGTACCGCCGCATTGGCCGCGGTGCACGTTCTCTTTCCCGGCGCATCCGCCGCCGCGCAAATTCTCGTCGTCATCGCGGTCAGCGCCGCCACCGGCGCGCTGCGATTCCTCGCGTTACGCGGTTGGGTGTTCTGACGCACGTCACGGTGCCCCGGCGATAGGCTGACCACGCTCGCCGTAGCGAGGAGGCCTGTGATGGGGAGATGGTTCACCGAAGCGGTCGTGGACACCGGACGTCTTCCGCTGTTCTTCCTGCTCGTGTCGTTTCTGCTCGCCTTTCTGTTCATCCGGTTCAGCGTGCGCATGATCCGCGCCGAAGTCTCGTGGTGGCCGGGCAACGTCACGCCCGGTGGCATGCACATCCACCACGTCATGTTCGGCCTCGTCATGGTCCTCGTGTCGGGGTTCGCGCTCGTCGCTCTCTCCAGTTACGAGACCCCGGTCGCCAACTGCATCCTGGCCGGCGTCTTCGGCGTCGGCAGCGCGTTGATGCTCGACGAGTTCGCACTGATTCTGCATCTGCGCGACGTCTACTGGGCCGAGGAAGGACGGTCGTCGATCGACGCTGTCTTCGTCGCGATCGCGATCTCCGCGCTGTTCCTGCTCGGCGTGCATCCCATCGGTTTCGCCGGCGACTTCGAGGCCTATCAGCAGAACAGGTCGCTGCTGACGCTCGTCGCCGTGCTGGTCGTGATCTTCGGGCAACTGGTGCTCGCTGCGATCACGGTGCTGAAGGGGAAACTCTGGACCGGCCTGGTCGGCTTGTTCTTCGTACCGCTGCTCGTCGTCGGCGCGATCCGACTCGCCCGTCCGTCGTCTCCGTGGGCTCGGTGGCGGTACACCGACAAACCGGAGAAGCAGACGCGAGCCTGGGTGCGCGAGAAGCGTTTCCGCGAACCCGTCGTCCGCGCGAAGATCGTCGCGCAGGAAGCGTTGTCCGGACGCTTCGGTGTTCCGATCGAGGTACCCGAACCGGCAGAACCGCAGGTGACGATGCCGTCGCGTACATTGCCGAATCGGCTGGTGGCGGGAATTCGCTGGACCCGAACGCGCCGACGCCTCAGGCGAACTCCGGTGTGGCGGTTGCCCGCGATTCTGGTGACGCTGTCGATCGTGCTCGCGTTCGTGTTCGTCGCGCTCGACGACGAGTTCGGCTCCACCGACGGCGCTGTCACCACCTCGAGCGAACTCGACATCGGCGCCACGGCGACGCTGCTCAGCGTCATCGCGGGCGGCATGATCACGCTGACCGGTCTGGTGTTCACCGCGATCACCCTCGCGATGCAGTTCGGGGCGTCGCAGATCTCGGTGCGCGTCGTGCCGCTGCTGCAGCAGCAGGCCGTGATGCGGTGGTCCATCGGGATGTTCCTGTCCACGTTCGTCTTCTCGGTCATCATCGCCTCGGATCTCGCGCTGTCCGGAGAGTGGACGGCGCCGGTCGTCTCGACGTCCGTCGCGATCCTGCTGTCGTTCGTCAGCGCATTCCTGTTCATCGCACTCGTGGCGCGCGTCGGCGTCGTGCTCGACTCGGCACGGTTGTTGAGATGGATTGCTGCGCAGGGTCGTTCGTCGATAATTCGGATGTACCCGTCGAGTTCGTCGGCGTCGCGCGGCGCCCTCGCCGCATCCGTGCTCCCGCCGGACGAGCCGACGGGCACGACGACGGTGCGCTTGAAGCAACTGTCGCCGGACGGCCGAATCCTCCTCGCGGTGAACTTCGTTCGCATCGAACGACTCGCGCAGAAGTGGGGCGTGTCCATCGAGTTGATGCCGACGATCGGCGAGTTCGTCGCGCAGGACGCAGTGCTGTTCGAGATCGAAGGACCGCAGCTACGGGTCAGGGCGCATCAGCTGATGGCGTGTCTCGTGTTCGGGGACACGCACAGTCCGACGGTCAGTCCCGCCGCTGCCCTGCAGGCGATCGTCGACATCGCCCTGAAAGCGCTGTCGCCCGCGATCAACGACCCCGGCCGCGCGGTGCAAGCGATCGATCATCTCGAGGATCTCTTGATGACGATCGCACCCCGCGTCCGCACCGACACCGACGACTCGACGCCTACACGCATCCGCGGGACGCGTCGCACCTGGGACGATTACGTCACCATCGCCACCGACGAGATTCGACACTTCAGCACCAACTCCACGCAGGTTCAGCGTCGACTGCGGTCCCTCTTCGTCACCTTGCTCGCGTCGTGCCCGCCGGATCAGCACCCGCCTCTGCTCGCACGCATGGACGCCCTCGACGCACAGGCCGCGCGTGAGTGGAAGGGCGATCTCGATCTGCGACTTGCCAGTGTCGCGGACCCGCAGGGTCTCGGTTCCGAGCGCGGGTCGTCGGGAAGAGTTCTGCCGCTCGTCGTCGGGACCAGGCAGCGCGGCGAGGAGAACGGATCGCGAGACGATCTGTGAGCACGCCCAAGCAGGCCCCGCGCGGGCTTCCGACTTATAACAGACTTCCTCGCAGTCCGCGCTCGGCGCCGTCGAACGCACCTACGCTCTCGTAGGTAATCGATTCGAGGAGGCATGTCCATGGTCAGGGAACTGACACAACTGGAGTTGCTGCGTGAGCTGGTCCCCGCCGCCGAGGACAACGTGAACCGCCACTTGTCCATGGCCAGGGAGTGGCATCCGCACGACTACGTGCCGTGGGACGAGGGCCGTAACTTCGCCGAACTGGGTGGTGTGGACTACGACCCGGAGCAGAGCAAGCTCT
>NZ_QGNK01000043.1:0-5286 GCF_003336925.1 Rhodococcus sp. Eu-32
AGAGTCTTTTACGGAGAGTTTGATCCTGGCTCAGGACGAACGCTGGCGGCGTGCTTAACACATGCAAGTCGAGCGGTAAGGCCTTTCGGGGTACACGAGCGGCGAACGGGTGAGTAACACGTGGGTGATCTGCCCTGCACTCTGGGATAAGCCTGGGAAACTGGGTCTAATACCGGATATGACCATTCCATGCATGTGGGGTGGTGGAAAGATTTATCGGTGCAGGATGGGCCCGCGGCCTATCAGCTTGTTGGTGGGGTAATGGCCTACCAAGGCGACGACGGGTAGCCGACCTGAGAGGGTGACCGGCCACACTGGGACTGAGACACGGCCCAGACTCCTACGGGAGGCAGCAGTGGGGAATATTGCACAATGGGCGGAAGCCTGATGCAGCGACGCCGCGTGAGGGATGAAGGCCTTCGGGTTGTAAACCTCTTTCAGCAGGGACGAAGCGTGAGTGACGGTACCTGCAGAAGAAGCACCGGCTAACTACGTGCCAGCAGCCGCGGTAATACGTAGGGTGCGAGCGTTGTCCGGAATTACTGGGCGTAAAGAGTTCGTAGGCGGTTTGTCGCGTCGTTTGTGAAAACCCGGGGCTCAACTTCGGGCTTGCAGGCGATACGGGCAGACTTGAGTGTTTCAGGGGAGACTGGAATTCCTGGTGTAGCGGTGAAATGCGCAGATATCAGGAGGAACACCGGTGGCGAAGGCGGGTCTCTGGGAAACAACTGACGCTGAGGAACGAAAGCGTGGGTAGCAAACAGGATTAGATACCCTGGTAGTCCACGCCGTAAACGGTGGGCGCTAGGTGTGGGTTCCTTCCACGGGATCTGTGCCGTAGCTAACGCATTAAGCGCCCCGCCTGGGGAGTACGGCCGCAAGGCTAAAACTCAAAGGAATTGACGGGGGCCCGCACAAGCGGCGGAGCATGTGGATTAATTCGATGCAACGCGAAGAACCTTACCTGGGTTTGACATACACCAGACAGCTGTAGAGATACGGTTTCCCTTGTGGTTGGTGTACAGGTGGTGCATGGCTGTCGTCAGCTCGTGTCGTGAGATGTTGGGTTAAGTCCCGCAACGAGCGCAACCCTTGTCTTATGTTGCCAGCACGTGATGGTGGGGACTCGTAAGAGACTGCCGGGGTCAACTCGGAGGAAGGTGGGGACGACGTCAAGTCATCATGCCCCTTATGTCCAGGGCTTCACACATGCTACAATGGCCAGTACAGAGGGCTGCGAGACCGTGAGGTGGAGCGAATCCCTTAAAGCTGGTCTCAGTTCGGATCGGGGTCTGCAACTCGACCCCGTGAAGTCGGAGTCGCTAGTAATCGCAGATCAGCAACGCTGCGGTGAATACGTTCCCGGGCCTTGTACACACCGCCCGTCACGTCATGAAAGTCGGTAACACCCGAAGCCGGTGGCCTAACCCCTTGTGGGAGGGAGCCGTCGAAGGTGGGATCGGCGATTGGGACGAAGTCGTAACAAGGTAGCCGTACCGGAAGGTGCGGCTGGATCACCTCCTTTCTAAGGAGCTTCTTCTCGGCTCGGACCGTCACACAGGTGACGGGGGAGCGAGACAGAACCTGTTTAGTCCCCGCATGTGGGACTGCAGTGCTCACGGGTGGAACACTGACAATTTATTCTTTTCATGATGGTCGCCGGCCTGTGTGCTGGTGGTCGAAGAGAGTTATATCGGCATACTGTTGGGTCCTGAGAGAACAAGCGCGAGTTTGTTTCTTCTCTAGGCAAGAATATGCAGGTGGGAGATCGTATCCCTATCGCGGAATGGTGGTGACATTGTTCTGGTCTGATGGATACAGGATGGTTTTCCATGTGTGTGTTGTTTGAGAATTGCACAGTGGACGCGAGCATCTTTGTTGTAAGTAATTTAGAGCGTACGGTGGATGCCTTGGCACCAGGAGCCGATGAAGGACGTAGGAGGCTGCGATAAGCCTCGGGGAGCTGTCAACCGAGCTGTGATCCGAGGGTGTCCGAATGGGGAAACCCAGCACGAGTGATGTCGTGTTACCTGCACCTGAATATATAGGGTGTGTGGAGGGAACGTGGGGAAGTGAAACATCTCAGTACCCACAGGAAGAGAAAACAATTGTGATTCCGTGAGTAGTGGCGAGCGAAAGCGGAGGAGGCCAAACTTTGTGCGTGTGATACCCGGCAGGGGTTGCGTATGGAGGGTTGTGGGGTTTGCATGTGATGGTTCTGCCGGACTGTCCGACAGTGATAAATCATGGTGTTAGTCGAAGTGGTCTGGAACGGCCTGTCGTAGAGGGTGAGAGTCCCGTAGACGAAAACACCCGTGACTGTCGAGTGTGGATGCCCAAGTAGCAGCGGGCCCGTGAAATCTGCTGTGAATCTGTCGGGACCACCCGATAAGCCTGAATACTCCCTGGTGACCGATAGCGGACTAGTACCGTGAGGGAAAGGTGAAAAGTACCCCGGGAGGGGAGTGAAATAGTACCTGAAACCGTGCGCTTACAATCCGTCAGAGCCTGCGAGTCACTTGTGACTGTGGGTGATGGCGTGCCTTTTGAAGAATGAGCCTGCGAGTTAGTGGCATGTCGCGAGGTTAACCCGTGTGGGGTAGCCGTAGCGAAAGCGAGTCCGAATAGGGCGTATCACCTTCGGGTGTGTAGTGGCGTGTTCTAGACCCGAAGCGGAGTGATCTACCCATGGCCAGGTTGAAGCGACGGTAAGACGTCGTGGAGGACCGAACCCACTTAGGTTGAAAACTGAGGGGATGAGTTGTGGGTAGGGGTGAAAGGCCAATCAAACTCCGTGATAGCTGGTTCTCCCCGAAATGCATTTAGGTGCAGCGTCACGTGTTTCTCGTCGGAGGTAGAGCTACTGGATGGTCTAGGGGGCTTACCGGCTTACCGAAATCAGCCAAACTCCGAATGCCGATGAGTGAGAGCGTGGCAGTGAGACTGCGGGCGATAAGGTTCGTAGTCGAGAGGGAAACAGCCCAGATCGCCAGCTAAGGTCCCTAAGCGTGTACTAAGTGGAAAAGGATGTGGGGTCGCGAAGACAACCAGGAGGTTGGCTTAGAAGCAGCCACCCTTGAAAGAGTGCGTAATAGCTCACTGGTCAAGTGATCCTGCGCCGACAATGTAGCGGGGCTCAAGTACACCACCGAAGCTGCGGCACTCACACAATAGCCCGCTGGATTTCTACGGAAGTTCAGCCAGGTGTGTGGGTGGGTAGGGGAGCGTCGTGCAGCCGTGGAAGCGCCGGGGTGACCTAGGTGTGGAGGCTGTGCGAGTGAGAATGCAGGCATGAGTAGCGAAAGACGAGTGAGAAACTCGTCCGCCGAATGACCAAGGGTTCCTGGGCCAGGTTAATCCGCCCAGGGTGAGTCGGGACCTAAGACGAGGCCGACAGGCGTAGCCGATGGACAACGGGTTGATATTCCCGTACCCGTGTGAACGCGCCCCTGGTGAATCAGTGATACTAACCGCCCTGAATCCATGGGATTCACTGCTTTCGAGTAGTGGACGTTGGGTGGATGCGTGGGACCTGATCTGGTAGTAGCCAAGCGATGGGGTGACGCAGGAAGGTAGCTGAGCCAGTCAGTGGTAATACTGGTGTAAGCCTGTAGGGCGAACGGTAGGCAAATCCGCCGTTCATCGAGCCTGAGAGGTGATGCGTAGCCGATTGAGGCGAATTCAGTGATCCTATGCTGCCGAGAAAAGCCTCTAGCGAGCTTTCACACGGCCCGTACCCCAAACCGACACAGGTGGTCAGGTAGAGAATACTGAGGCGATCGAGATAACTATGGTTAAGGAACTCGGCAAAATGCCCCCGTAACTTCGGGAGAAGGGGGACCACGCCTGGTGATCGGACTTGCTCCGTGAGCTGGGTGGGGTCGCAGAGACCAGTGAGAAGCGACTGTTTACTAAAAACACAGGTCCGTGCGAAGTCGTAAGACGATGTATACGGACTGACGCCTGCCCGGTGCTGGAAGGTTAAGAGGACCGGTTAACTGCCCTTGTGGTGGTGAAGCTGAGAATTTAAGCCCCAGTAAACGGCGGTGGTAACTATAACCATCCTAAGGTAGCGAAATTCCTTGTCGGGTAAGTTCCGACCTGCACGAATGGCGTAACGACTTCTCAGCTGTCTCAACCATAGACTCGGCGAAATTGCATTACGAGTAAAGATGCTCGTTACGCGCGGCAGGACGAAAAGACCCCGGGACCTTCACTATAGCTTGGTATTGGTGTTCGGTTCGGTTTGTGTAGGATAGGTGGGAGACTGTGAAGCGGTGACGCCAGTTACTGTGGAGTCGTTGTTGAAATACCACTCTGATCGTATTGGATACCTCAACCTCGGACCATGATCTGGTTCAGGGACAGTGCCTGGTGGGTAGTTTAACTGGGGCGGTTGCCTCCCAAAATGTAACGGAGGCGCCCAAAGGTTCCCTCAGCCTGGTTGGCAATCAGGTGTCGAGTGCAAGTGCACAAGGGAGCTTGACTGTGAGACTGACAGGTCGAGCAGGGACGAAAGTCGGGACTAGTGATCCGGCACCGGCATGTGGAAGCGGTGTCGCTCAACGGATAAAAGGTACCCCGGGGATAACAGGCTGATCTTCCCCAAGAGTCCATATCGACGGGATGGTTTGGCACCTCGATGTCGGCTCGTCGCATCCTGGGGCTGGAGTAGGTCCCAAGGGTTGGGCTGTTCGCCCATTAAAGCGGCACGCGAGCTGGGTTTAGAACGTCGTGAGACAGTTCGGTCTCTATCCGCCGCGCGCGTCAGAAACTTGAGGAAGGCTGTCCCTAGTACGAGAGGACCGGGACGGACGAACCTCTGGTGTGCCAGTTGTTCCACCAGGAGCACCGCTGGTTAGCTACGTTCGGAAGGGATAACCGCTGAAAGCATCTAAGCGGGAAGCCTGTTCCAAGATGAGGTTTCTCACCCCCTTTGGGGGGGTAAGGCCCCCGGCAGACCACCGGGTTGATAGGCCAGAACTGGAAGTCGGGTAACCGATGCAGGTGACTGGTACTAATAGGCCGAGGACTTACCACAAAGAAGCTACGCGTCCACTGTGCAATATCTGAAACAACACACGTTTCAACACGATAACTGAATGAACCAACACCCTCGACACTGTCGAGTTCCCTGTTGTGTTCCGTGTGTGACTGTTTCACAGAGTTACGGCGGCCATAGCGGAGGGGAAACGCCCGGTCCCATTCCGAACCCGGAAGCTAAGCCCTCCAGCGCCGATGGTACTGCACCCGACAGGGTGTGGGAGAGTAGGACACCGCCGTGCA
>NZ_QGNK01000044.1:0-4821 GCF_003336925.1 Rhodococcus sp. Eu-32
TGTCGCTCAATGGTGTTCGGCGAGCGAAGGGCATCAGAACCACCATTCGTTCCGCGGACGGTGTCCGGGCGGGAGATCTACTGAACCGGCAGTTCCGGGCGGACGAACCCAACCGGGTATGGGTTACCGACTTCACATACGTCAGAACATGGGCCGGATGGGTATACGTGGTGTTCATCATCGACGTGTTCTCCCGCAAGATCGTGGCCTGGCATGCATCGATGTCCAAAACCGTGGATCTGGTGACGATCCCGCTGCGGATGGCGCTGTGGCAACGCAACCGTGACGGCAATCCGGTGAAAGCTGCTGAGCTGATTCATCATTCGGACGCAGGCAGTCAGTACACATCGGTGACATTAACCGAGAAATTGGCGCTCGAACAGATCGCTGCCTCGATCGGGTCGGTCGGGGACGCCTATGACAACGCCCTCATCGAATCAGCGAACGGGTTGTACAAGACCGAGTGCATCCGCACCACGATCTTCCATTCTGGGCCGTACCGGACGATTTCGGACGTCGAATTCGCGACCGCCGGATGGGTCGACTGGTACAACGCACGACGTCTCCACTCGAGCATCGGGCACATGCCCCCGAGCGAGTACGAAACTCTCTACTACGCTGGCTTCGGAACCGAGGATCAGCCCCAACTGGAGGCGGCACAGAACCTGGGGTGATTCAGTCGGATAGCTGCCGCCGTCACGCAAAGGTTGACGACGCGATTTATCTGTTCTGCGTTTACGGACGCGGGCGTCATGCGAGGCGGAAACTATTCTGTGCCAATGGCACTTCACGATCGCCGGGAGCGTTGGCTCGCGAACGCGCACTCCGTGCACTCTACGACAGAGCAACTATTATCGGGCGGCGGTTTGCCCGCGGACCGAAATGCTGACGTTCTCATCGCCAGTATGGTGGGGACTCTTCAGGGCATCTTTACTGACCAGTTCGCGGCGTTGGACGGGGACGCACCTGAGGGAGAGCTCGCGACGGCGATCAGCCCTTTCGCTGCCGAGCTTCGCAAATTCGATGCACTGGACGAACATAGTCTGCCGACTACAAACGGTGAACTCCGAGACATCCTTGGCGCTCTGCGCGATGCTGCAGCAACTGTCGCTGCGACCTTGGAGTCCGACTCATCGTTGCGCGTTCAGTCTGTCGACGAGGTGATCGCTGAATTTGCCGAAGGCTACCGTGTGACGCTGCTGTTGACCCTGACGGCGTGTCATGCACTGTCCACCAAAGTGACTGGCTGGCAAGCATCCAAGGACGAAAATAGGTCACCGGGTGACCATCTGGACGTATCAACGATGAGGCTATCGAAAACGAAGAATACTGGCACGGTCCCGATGTCGACATTGTCGAGTCTGATGACAGCACCTCCAACGATCATGACGCCTGGCAATGAAGCCGCAATGTTCGCGGAGATGTTCAACGGAGGGACTCCTCCGCCGTTGTATCGGATGGCTTACGGCCAGTGGTTTGGCAGCGTGGCCGCGATGTGGGAGGACGTCTACCGAGAGCGGCTGGCGATCGCCCACGGCACAGACGAAGAAGGCCGACCGTGGAAGAAAAATGACGTCAAATCAGAATTCTTCTACGAACTGTCGCAGATCCGACACGACTTCGCGCACAAGGACGGGCTGTGCGTCGAAAGCGCTAGTAATGCCATTCTGTCATGGGGAGTCGAGGGACAGCCGCTGTCCCCTACCCCGCGCCAAATGCTGTCGTTGATCGACGCCTTCCCCGCGAGCGAGCTGCGCAAAACCCCCGAGCGGGTCCCCCGCACCACTGAACGTTTGCCGTTCAACTTCCCCTCCGATTGGGTTGCCAAGGTCAAAGCCCACGTCGTCGCGATCGAAAGGACGAAGAAGCTCCGGCCCGACGTCCTGAGAAAAGTGATAGACAAATGGATGGAAGATTCGCAGATTGTGGATGACTGAGGCGCGTTTCAAAAATGTACGACGAGGACGAGAGCCCAACCACCTCCCGATGACTACATAGATCTCAGGTGCTCTATTTCCCATGTCGACGCGCGATTCGCCCCGTTCCTGAGGCCGCGTTTCCTGTCTGCGTACAGGACAAGACACAACGGTGCGCCCAGTCGAAGCTGCGATGCAGTTGCATCGAACGCAATTCCGCCTACGTCGACTGTCAGAGTCCGATGTCGGTAACAGCATTCCCCACGAGGGGTGCGTGTTCGCGCCGGTACACCTCGACCGAATCGAGGCGGGTGTGGCCGGTTTGCCGGGCGATCGCGGTGCTGTCCGCGCCGTTGCGGGTGCCTTGGGTGACGAAACCGGCGCGGAGCGAGTGCCCACCGAGCTTGGTCAGTGCGGTGGGGTCGTAGCCGGCGTGTTCGGCGCGTCGACGGATTGTTTTGTGTATCGCGGCCCCGGACAGCGCAGTGGCACCGAGGTTGCCGTTCTGGGCGACGGCCCGCAGCAGTGGCGCCCGGGCGGCGGTGCGGGGGACTCCCCCGCGGCAGACATGGTCGGGGAACGGCTCGCGCTTCCGCAGCAAACGGATGACCGAGGGGCGGCCGAGGACGTCGTAGGCGGCGACGACCTGTACCCAGCGGACGTAGGCGCAGGGTGGGCAGGTCTCGTGGGAGTCGGTGTACGGCAAGGCTCTTACTGCTCCCCTGCCTTCTTGGTCGGTCTTGGACTTCCGTAGCCGGACGTGGAGGCCGTCGAGGCGGTGCAGCGTGACGTCGCCACAGACGAGGTCGGAGAGTTCGCTGCGCCGGAAGGCGCCGGCGAAGCCGAGCAGCAAGATCGCCGAATCCCGGCGTTCGAGGACCTCGTCGGCCCAACCCCTGCATCGGTCTCGTGCAGTCCCGACGAGGACGCGGATGTCGTCGACCAGCAACGGCGCTCGCCGGTTCTGCGGGCGATCGCCGGCGGTGGCGTATTCCCGTCTGATCCCCGACAACGTCGCGGTGACCAACTCATGGGCTGTCGGGGACAGGTGTCCGGTGGTGCGGTGCTGGTGGTTGATGGCCGCGATCCAGGTGCCGAACGTCGCGGCAGCGTAGGCCCGCTCCCCCGTTTCGGTGCGGGTGTCGGCGGCGTCGACAAGGTACGCGGCGACGGTGACCGGGTGCGCCGGCAACGAGGCATGGCCTTCCCGTTCGCACCAGCCCGCGAAGCGTCGCCACCCCGCGGCATACGTGCGGCGGGTCCCCTCGGATCGGGACGACTCCGCAGCCTTTGCGATCCGTTTGGCCACGGCGGGTGGGATCTCGGGTTCCACGGCTGTTGATACCGGCGCTGGATTGCCTGCCGAAGGCATTCGGGCTGGTGGGAAGTCCATGTCGGCAGCCTAGTGCAGGTCACCGATAACTCCGTCGAGGGAAAACTGTGCTGAACTGGTGTTTCAGGTGATTTGGTGCGGAAAATGCAATATACGTGGCCGATTCCGAGAGGCGCATCTGCCTTGAATTCGAGCTGGGCGCCACTCGTGTCGGGAGATAGCGCGCATCGGACCGAGGGGAGCAAAACATAGAGCCTGCGAGTCCACGCACGTCGATACACGACCATCTGGATGCTTACGAGGCAGCTTAGACAGCGTTGTGACACCGACCGCGAACGCCGAGAGCTCTAAGCCCCTGAGCTGCAAAAACGAAATTCTTGGCCTCGAGAAACATCGATTACCGCGAAATTTGACATTTGCTGCCCCAGTTGTTCAGTTAAATCCGTGGTCGGCAACTGTGGTCCGCGATACCACCCGAAAATCGCTGTCCTGGTCCCCAATGTTTGCGCCGTTAATCGTTGGACCGGATGCGTCGGCCTGGGTAGTCGACCTGAGGAACCGCTCAATTCGCCGGAACGGCGCTCCGACTCACGCTCGGAGCAACCCTTCATACTTTCAGAGTCGCTCATCAGTATTAGTGTCCGGTGAACGCTGGCGAAAACCGTGTCTGGTTCCGGACAGTGCGCGTGGCGGATTCTGGTTCCCGTGCAGTGACTTCGGGGGCGGCGACGGGGTCGTTGCCGGTGAAGTAGAACATCGCTCGCCGGGCGTCGACTTGCTGCTCGGTGATGGCGAGCTGACCGCGGCCTTTGGAGAAGAATGCGGTGAGCCAGGAAATGACGGTGGTCAGGCGGCTGCGGAAGCCGACGATGTAGAGCAGGTGGACCAGCAGCCACATGACCCAGGCGATGAAGCCGGTGATCTTGATGGGTCCGACCTGCGCGACGGCGGAGAACCGCGACACCGTTGCCATCGAGCCCTTGTCGAAGTACCTGAAGGGCTTGCGCTCGGGAACGTCCTTGCCTGCACGCACGGCTTCGACACCGTCTTCGATGACCCGGGCTGCGTAGCGTCCGCCCTGGATGGCGACCTGGGCGACGCCGGGGAGCTTGTCCAGACTCATCATGTCGCCGACGACGAACACCTCCGGGTGCCCGGGCAGGGTCAGGTCCTTGTTCACCAGGACGCGGCCCGCGCGGTCGATCTCGGCGCCGGACTGCTCGGCGAGGGTCTTACCGAGGGGGCTGGCGGCGACACCGGCCGACCAGACCTTCGTCTTCGCCGCGATGCGTCGCACGGTTCCGTCACTGTCCTTGACGGTGAGACCGTTCGCGTCGAGGTCGGTGACCATGGCGCCGAGTTGGATGTCGACGCCCATCTTCTCGAGCCGCTTGGCCGCGGACTGGCCGAGGGAGTCGGCGAACGGCGGCAGGACTTTCGGGGCCGCGTCGAGGAGGATGACCTTCGCGCTGCGGGAGTCGATGTGGCGGAAGGTGCCGTCGAGAGTCTTGTTCGCGAGTTCGGCGATCTGTCCTGCCATTTCGACGCCGGTCGGGCCTGCGCCGACGACGA
>NZ_QGNK01000045.1:0-1655 GCF_003336925.1 Rhodococcus sp. Eu-32
TTCATCGCTTCGAGGACGGCGATGAGGTCGCCTTCGGCGACTTCTTGTCCTTCTTCGACGGCGACCTTGACGACGGTGCCCTGCATGGGTGCGGTGACGGCGTCACCGGACGTGGCACCGGCGCCGCCGCCGCCACGCTTGCGCGGCTTGGGCTTGCGGCGGATCGCACCGTCGGATGCTGCGCCGCCGCCGAGGGAGAACTGGCCGGGCAGGGACACCTCGACGCGTCGGCCGCCGACCTCGACGACCACGTTCTGGCGCGGTAGCGCTTCGTCGTCGTCGAGTGCGTCTGCTGCGGTGAACGGGGGAACCTGGTTGTCCCATTCGGTTTCGATCCACCGGGTGTGGACGTCGAACGATTCTCCGTCGCCGATGAACGCGGGGTCGGAGACCACGGCGGCGTGGAACGGGATGACGGTGGCGAGGCCTTCGACCTTGAACTCGGCCAGCGCGCGACGGCTGCGGGCGAGTGCTTCCTCGCGGGTGGCGCCGGTGACGATGAGCTTGGCGAGCATGGAGTCGAATTGGCCACCGATCACCGAGCCGGACTCGACACCGGAATCGACGCGCACGCCGGGGCCTTCGGGGGCGATGAAGGTGGTGACCGGTCCGGGTGCGGGCAGGAAGCCGCGGCCGGCGTCTTCACCGTTGATGCGGAACTCGAAGGAGTGTCCGCGCGGTTCGGGGTCTTCGGTGATCGACAGTTCTTCGCCGCCTGCGATGCGGAACTGCTGCAGCACGAGGTCGATGCCGGAGGTTTCCTCGGTGACGGGGTGCTCGACCTGCAGGCGGGTGTTGACCTCGAGGAAGGACACGAGGCCGTCTTGGCCGACGAGGTATTCGACGGTGCCTGCGCCGTAGTAGCCGGCTTCTTTGCAGATGGCCTTGGCGCTGGAGTGGATTTCCTTGCGCTGGGCTTCGGTGAGGAACGGGGCGGGTGCTTCCTCGACGAGCTTCTGGAAGCGGCGTTGCAGGGAGCAGTCGCGGGTGCCGGCGACGACGACGTTGCCGTGCTGGTCGGCGATGACCTGAGCTTCGACGTGGCGGGGCTTGTCGAGGTAGCGCTCGACGAAGCATTCCCCGCGGCCGAACGCGGCGACGGCTTCACGGACGGCGGAGTCGAACAATTCGGGGATTTCTTCGCGGGTGCGGGCGACTTTCATGCCGCGCCCGCCGCCACCGAAGGCGGCTTTGATGGCGATCGGGAGGCCGTGCTCGTCGGCGAAGTCGAGGATTTCCTGGGCGTCCTTGACCGGCTCGGCGGTACCGGGAACGGAGGGGGCTTTGGCGCGGGTGGCGATGTGGCGGGCGGTGACCTTGTCGCCGAGGTCGCGGATGGACTGCGGTGACGGGCCGATCCAGATCAGGCCTGCGTCGATGACGGCCTGAGCGAACTCGGCGTTCTCGGACAGGAAGCCGTATCCGGGGTGGATGGCGTCGGCGCCGGACTTCTTCGCCGCATCGAGAATCTTGTCGATCACGAGGTAGGACTCGGCGGAGGTCTGCCCGCCCAGGGCGAAGGCCTCGTCTGCCAAGCGCACGAAGGGTGCGTTCGCGTCGGGTTCGGCGTAGACAGCGACACTGGTGAGGCCGGCGTCCGCTGCAGCCCTGATCACCCGGACTGCGATCTCGCCGCGGTTCGCGACAAGCACCTT
>NZ_QGNK01000046.1:0-1647 GCF_003336925.1 Rhodococcus sp. Eu-32
CTGTTCGAGTACTTCGGTGGTGTGTCCGCCGTGGCTGCCGGGTCCGACGTGGGCTTCGGAGCGCATGCGTTCGACCATGTGTGGGTAGTGCAGCTCGAACGCGGGACGCTCGGAACGGATACGGGGCAGTTCGGTGAAGTTGTGACGCGGCGGCGGGCAGGAGGTGGCCCATTCCAGCGAGTTGCCGTAGCCCCACGGGTCGTCGACGGTGACGACTTCGCCGTACCGGTAGGACTTGAACACGTTCCACACGAACGGCAGCGTCGACGCACCGAGCACGAACGCACCGACCGTGGAAATGATGTTCAAGGTGGTGAACCCGTCCGAGGACAGGTAATCCGCATACCGGCGCGGCATGCCCTCGTTCCCGAGCCAGTGCTGGACCAGGAACGTGCCGTGGAACCCGAGGAACGTCAACCAGAAATGCCACTTGCCGAGACGTTCGTCCATCATCCGGCCGGTCATCTTCGGGAACCAGAAGTAGATTCCGGCGTAGGTGGCGAACACGACCGTGCCGAACACCACGTAATGGAAATGCGCGATCACGAAGTAGGTGTCGGTGACATGGAAATCGATCGGCGGCGACGCGAGCAACACACCCGACAAGCCACCGAACAAGAAGGTGATCAAGAAGCCGATGGAGAACAACATCGGCGTCTCCAACGTCACCTGCCCCCGCCACATGGTGCCGATCCAGTTGAAGATCTTCACACCCGTCGGCACCGCGATCAGGAACGTCATGAACGAGAAGAACGGCAACAACACCGCACCGGTGGCATACATGTGATGCGCCCACACCGCGATCGACAACGCAGCGATCGCGATCGTCGCATAGATCAACGTGGTGTACCCGAACATCGGCTTACGCGAGAACACCGGGAAAATCTCGGAGACGATCCCGAAGAACGGCAACGCGATGATGTACACCTCGGGGTGACCGAAGAACCAGAACAAGTGCTGCCACAACAACACCCCACCGGTGGCCGGGTCGAACAGATGCGCACCCAGATGCCGATCCGCCGCCAAACCGAGCAGCGCCGCAGTCAACAACGGGAACGCCAACAGGATCAGGATCGAGGTGACCAGAATGTTCCAGGTGAAGATCGGCATCCGGAACATCGTCATTCCCGGCGCCCGCAGACAGATCACCGTGGTGATCATGTTCACGCCACCCAAAATGGTGCCCAGACCAGCAACCGCCAGACCCATGATCCACAGATCCGCACCCACACCCGGCGAATGCAACGCCGACGTGAGCGGGGTGTACGCAGTCCACCCGAAGTCCGCCGCGCCACCGGGGGTGATGAACCCGGCCGTGGTGATCAACGCACCGAACAGATACAACCAATACGAGAACGCGTTCAACCGCGGGAACGCCACATCCGGGGCGCCGATCTGCAACGGCAGAATGTAATTGGCGAACCCGAACACGATCGGCGTCGCATACAACAGCAACATGATCGTGCCGTGCATGGTGAACAACTGGTTGTACTGCTCGTTCGACAGGAACTGCATCCCCGGCACAGCCAACTCGGCGCGCATCAACAACGCCATCAACCCGCCGACCAAGAAGAACGCGATCGACGTCGCGATGTACATGATCCCCAACACCTTGGGATCAGTCGTCGTCACCGCCTTGTGAATGAA
>NZ_QGNK01000047.1:0-1582 GCF_003336925.1 Rhodococcus sp. Eu-32
ACCTAGCCTCGGGCTTTCACCGCTTTGAGGAACACCCGTGCGTGAATGCCGAAGAAGGGTGCTCCGACCTGCGATAATTCGACTTGTCGAAGGTTGAATACACGCAGAAGCCAGGAGCACCCTTCAGGTGAGCAAGTCTACGTCGTCGTACCCTGCTGTGTCCGCAGAGCCCACCGGATCAGGGATTGTGTCGCATGCAGGGGCGGTGACCTTGCTCCGGACCGCAGACGCTGTGGGCTTGACCGGCAGGTTGTCGGACGCGTTGTCGCAGTGGCGAAAGCCGTTGGCGCAGTTCGATCCCGGCAAGATTCTCACCGACCTCGCTGTGTCGTTGGCGCTCGGTGGAGATTGCCTCGCCGACATCGCCACCCTTCGTGAACACAGCGACGTGTTCGGCCGAATCCCCTCCGATCCGACTGTGTCCCGTCTGATCACCGTGTTGGCTGCCGACGCACCTGCGGCACTGACCGCCATCGAGACTGCACGCGCCGCCGCGCGGGCAGCAGCGTGGTCCCGCGCCGGTGATCATGCACCCGATCATGGCATCGACGCCGATCACCCGATCGTGATCGATCTCGATGCCACCCTGGTCACCGCCCATTCCGGCAAAGAGCACGCCGCAGCGACGTACAAACGCGGATTCGGCTTCCATCCCATGCTCGCCTTCCTCGACCACGGACAGGCAGGCACCGGGGAGCCGGTCGCAGCCCTGCTGCGGCCAGGCAATGCAGGATCGAACACCGCAGCCGACCACGTCACCGTGACCCGAAAAGCACTCGCACAATTTGCCTTTCCATACCCGATCACGGGCATCGCGGAAGGCGTTGATCCGCGCCGACGGCGCCGGTGCAACACATGACTATCTGGACTACCTGCACCGTATCCGGGTGTCGTATTCCATCGGTTTCACGATCACCGATGCGATGGTCACAGCATTGGACACCGTCCCCGACACTGCATGGTCGACCGCGGTCGACTCCGAGGAGAAAGTTCGCGACGGCGCCTGGGTCATCGATGCCACCGGCATCGTCGACCTTTCGTCGTGGCCACCGGGAATGCGGTTGATCATCCGCAAGGAGAGGCCGCATCCTGGTGCGCAGTTGCGGTTCACCGACAGAGACGGACTGCGCTTGACCGCGTTTGTCACCAACACCGCCCGCGGTCAGATACAGAATCTCGAACTGCGCCACCGGCGGCGTGCCCGCTGCGAGGACCGCATCCGCATCGCCAAGGACACCGCCTCGGCAATCTCCCACTGCACGGATTCGATCAGAACAGGATCTGGCTTGCCATCGTCGAACTCGCTCTCGACCTGACTGCATGGACTCAGTTACTGGCGTTCCCGGATCACCGTGCCCGCCGATGGGAGCCGAAACGGCTACGCCTGCGCATCTTTTCGATCGCAGGCCGCATCACACGACACGCCCGCACAGTCCGCCTGAAACTGTCCAAGACCGCACCCTGGACCGACCTCACCGTCACTGCTCTGACCCGACTCGCCGCGTTGCCGGCACCGACCTGACCGACCGAACCCCGCCCCGACAACTCCGAAAGACCAACCGGACCTGTGGAACCGGCCCCC
>NZ_QGNK01000048.1:0-1311 GCF_003336925.1 Rhodococcus sp. Eu-32
CGCAGTGATACTGGAATGGTTCGTCGATGCAGTGGTTTGACTCGTTTCCGCGCTGACGCCGATGGCTGTCTTTCCCGTGATGTGTCGGCTGCTGCATCGATGGACACCTGAAGCACACGCGACCGGTGGGGCGGAGTGACTTGATAGGAGCCTGACCAAAGAGTCCCGTCACTGTGTTGTCCGCCGTCCCGGCCGGTGCGTGGTCACCTCGTGAAGGGATAACCAGTGTCCAGCATGACCGAAAACCCACCCGATGTCAGCCTGACCGTGTTCGCCGGCGTCGACACCCACAAAGACACCCACCACGCCGCGATCATCGACCACCTCGGCCGCGGCATCGGCGACCGCGAATTCCCCGCCACCGCCGCCGGCTACCGCGCTCTACTGGCATGGGTTCGCGGCGCCGGTGTCGTCGCTCGAATCGGTGTCGAAGGCACCGGTAGTTACGGATCGGCGCTGACTGCAGTCCTGCAGGAAGCGGGCATCGAGGTCGTCGACGTCGACCGCACCGACCGCCAGTCACGCCGATTTCAGGGCAAGTCCGATTCCCTCGACGCCTACAGTGCCGCTCGCCTGGCAGCGGCGGGTATCGCACGCACCATTCCGAAAGCCCACGATGGGGACGTCGAAGCAATTCGGTTCCTGCACAACGCTCGTCGCACCGCAGTCAAATCCCGCGCCGAGGCGATCACCGCGTTGAAGTCGGCGGTGGTGAACGCGCCCGAGTCGATCCGCGAGCAGCTGCGCGATCTCTCGACGAAGGCCTTGGTCGATGCCTGCGCAGGGCTACGACCAGGCACGGTCGAACCCGGCGCGCTGGCGGCGGCAGTCAAAACCGCGTTGCGGTCACTGGCCCGCCGCATCCGCATGCTCGATCAGGAGATCGCCGCCCTCGAGGCCGACCTGCACCCACTCGTCGTCGACGCCGCCGCCGACCTCGTCGCCCGTTTCGGAGTGGGCTACGAGACCGCCGCGCAACTGCTGATCACCGTCGGCGACAACCCCGACCGGATCTCGAACGAGGCCGCGTTCGCCAGTCTCTGCGGAGTCGCCCCGATCCCGGCATCCTCCGGTAAAACCAGCCGGCACCGACTCAACCGGGGCGGAAACCGGCAAGCCAACCGGGCACTGCACATCATCGTTCTGGCCCGCCTCAAACGCGACCCACGAACCCGCGCCTACCGCGACAAACGACTCGCCCAAGGCAAAAGCAAACGCGACATCATCCGCTGCCTCAAACGAGCCGTCGCCCGCGAAATGTTCCAGCTACTCACACAAAAAATCGGAAGTTGACACTCATAGGAGCATCAC
>NZ_QGNK01000049.1:0-1304 GCF_003336925.1 Rhodococcus sp. Eu-32
GCCGCGTTCCCCGCCTGGCGCGACACCTCCCTCGCCAAGCGCGTACAGGTCCTGTTCAAATTCCGCGAACTCTTGAACGAACGCAAGGGCGAGTTGGCGGAAATCATCACCGCCGAACACGGCAAAGTACTCTCCGACGCATTGGGTGAAATCTCCCGCGGCCAGGAAGTCGTCGAATTCGCCTGCGGCATCCCCCACCTACTCAAGGGCGGCTTCACCGAGAACGCCTCCACCAAGGTCGACGTCTACTCCATCCGCCAACCCCTCGGCCCCGTCGGCATCATCTCCCCCTTCAACTTCCCCGCCATGGTCCCGATGTGGTTCTTCCCCGTCGCCATCGCCGCCGGCAACACCGTCGTACTCAAGCCGTCGGAAAAAGACCCCACCGCCTCCATCTGGATCGCGAACCTCTGGGCCGAAGCAGGACTACCCGCAGGCGTGTTCAACGTCCTCCAAGGCGACAAGCTCGCCGTCGACGAACTCCTCGAGAACAAGAAGATCAAAGCGATCTCCTTCGTCGGCTCCACCCCCATCGCCCAATACGTGTACTCCACCGGCACCGCGAACGGTAAACGCGTCCAAGCTTTGGGTGGCGCGAAGAACCACGCCATCGTCCTACCCGACGCCGACCTCGACCTCGCCGCCGACGCCATGGTCAACGCCGGCTTCGGCTCCGCAGGCGAACGCTGCATGGCCATCTCCGCACTCGTCGCCGTCGGCGACATCGCCGACGACCTCGTCGCGAAAATCGTCGAACGCACCACCCCCCTCGTCACCGGCGACGGCACCAAGAACTCCGACATGGGCCCCCTCGTCACCCAGGCGCACCGCGACAAAGTCGCCTCCTACGTCGACGCAGGCGAAGCAGCAGGCGCCACCATCGTCGTCGACGGCCGCCAAGTCCAGCCCGACGGCGGCAAGGACGGATTCTGGCTCGGACCGACACTGATCGACAACGTCACCACCGACATGTCGATCTACACCGACGAAATCTTCGGACCCGTCCTGTCCGTCGTCCGCGTCGACAGCTACGACGAAGCCCTCCAACTGATCAACGACAACCCCTACGGCAACGGCACCGCCATCTTCACCAACGACGGCGGCGCAGCCCGCAGGTTCCAAAACGAAGTCGAGGTCGGCATGGTCGGCATCAACGTCCCCATCCCCGTCCCCATGGCCTACTACAGCTTCGGCGGCTGGAAGAACAGCCTCTTCGGCGACACCCACGCCCACGGCACCGAAGGCATCCACTTCTTCACCCGCGGCAAAGCCATCACCAGCCGCTGGCTCGACCCCAGCCACGG